>NZ_JBHXEG010000003.1:0-13737 GCF_042724935.1 Kitasatospora sp. NPDC127060 | reverse complement strand
GGCCCGGCCGGGGGGGGGGGGGGGGGGGGGGGGGGGGGGGGGGGGGGGGGGGGCGGGGGGGGGGCGGGGGGGGGGGGGGGGGGGGGGGGGGGGCCGGGGGGGGGGAGCGGCCCGCCGTGGCGGGCACGCTCCCCGGCACCGCGTCAGGCCCGGGCCACGCCCTCGGCACGGGCGGCCTCGGCCACGGCCTTGGTGACCGCCGGGGCGACCCGCTCGTCGAACGGCGAGGGGATGACCTTCTGCGGGGTCAGCTCGTCGGCCACCACCGCGGCCAGCGCCTTGGCGGCCGCCAGCTTCATGCCCTCGGTGATCCGGGAGGCCCGGACCTGGAGAGCGCCGGCGAAGATGCCCGGGAAGGCCAGCACGTTGTTGATCTGGTTCGGGAAGTCGCTGCGCCCGGTGGCGACGACCGCCGCGTACTTGTGCGCGACCTCGGGGTGGATCTCCGGGTTGGGGTTGGCCATCGCGAAGATGAACGCGCCCTCGGCCATGGTCGCCACGACCTCCTCCGGCACGGTGCCGCCGGAGACGCCGATGAACACGTCGGCGCCGGCCAGGGCGTCGGCCAGCGAGCCCTTGAGCTCCGAACGGTTGGTCAGCTCGGCGATCTCGGCCTTGACGTCCGTCAGGTCCTCGCGGCCCCGGTAGACCACGCCCTTGCGGTCGCAGACGGCGACGTCGCCGATGCCCGCGGCCAGCAGCATCTTGGCGATGGCGATGCCGGCCGCGCCGGCGCCGGAGATGACGGCCCGCAGCGAGCCGATCTCCCGGCCGGTCACCTTGGCGGCGTTCCACAGGGCGGCGGTGGTGACGATCGCGGTGCCGTGCTGGTCGTCGTGGAAGACCGGGATGTCCACGGCCTCCTGGAGCCGGCGCTCGATCTCGAAGCAGCGCGGGGCGGAGATGTCCTCCAGGTTGACGCCGCCGAAGGACGGGGCCAGCCGGACCACCGTCTCGACGATCTCGTCCACCTCGGTGCAGGCGAGCGCGATCGGCACCGCGTCCACCCCGCCGAACTGCTTGAACAGGATGGCCTTGCCCTCCATCACCGGGAGCGAGGCCTCCGGGCCGATGTCGCCGAGGCCCAGCACCGCGGTGCCGTCGGTGACCACCGCGACGGTGTTGGACTTCCAGGTGTAGTCGTTGACCAGCTCCGGCTGCTCGGCGATGGCCGTGCAGACCCGGGCCACACCGGGGGTGTAGGCGAGGGACAGGTCGTCCGCGTCGCGCACCGGCACGGTCGCCCGGATCTCCATCTTGCCGCCGCGGTGGAGCGCGAAAACGGCGTCGACCGGATCGTCGGTGTCCTGGGTGCTGCTGATGATCTCCGCTGCCACGATGACCTCTTCGTCATTGTTCTGGCGAGGTGCGCGGCCGACGGGCTGGGCGCCCCGTACCGGAAGCCGGAAACCGGGTACGCCGAAGCGGACCCGGGGTCGGGGCGGGGGCGCTGCCGTCGGGTGGCGCCCTCGGATGAGGGTTTTTTATGGGGTCTTGTCTTGTCCGCGTTGTGCTGCCGGGCCGAGCGTAGGTCGGACAAAGGCATCGCACCTATGCCTTTTCGTCCTCGTCACGCACCGTTCACCGCCGTGCTGTCGCGTCGACTGGGGCCCGGTGTCGGAAGCACCGAGCTCCGGCGGCGGCAACGGCGCTGAGACACGCGCACCCGCAGGAGTGAACGCAGACCCGTAGGGGATCCGGCGCCCCGGATACGGAGCCACGTGATGACTTCCGGTCCTGAGCACCCCGAGCCTGTCGGGGCTCGTCGGTCTGGTTCGAGCGTTCGGGGGTCACCCGGTACCGAATTCTGACACACCCGCCGCCGGGCCCGGCAGGGCGGGATGGCAGGATCGCATGTCCGCCATCCCGCGTACACCGGCGCGACACCGCGGTGACCGCGGTTCCGCCCTCAGGAGCATCCCTCATGCCTCACCTCCGCCCCGCCCGCCGTCGGTCCGTCGCCGCAGCCGCACTGGCCGCCGCCGGTTCCCTGTTCCTCACCGGTTGCGGCGGTGGCGGGCAGGCCGCCGCGGGCGACCCGGTCAAGGACATCCGCGGCAAACTGCCCAAGGCCCAGCGCTCGGCCGGCGTGCTGCGCATCGGCATGGACGTCAACTACGCGCCGGTGGAGTTCCGCGGCCCGGACGGCAAGCCGGCCGGCCTGGACCCGGAGCTCGCCGCCGCCCTCGGCCGGATCCTCGACGTACGGGTCGAGTTCGTGGAGACCCCGTTCGACAAGCTGATACCGAACCTCCAGGGCAAGCAGTTCGACGTGGCGATGTCCGCGCTCAGCGACGTCCGCCAGCGCCGCGAGGGCCTGGACGCCGACGGCAAGCAGGTCAACCCGGGCGTGGACTTCGTGGACTACTTCATCGCCGGCACCTCGATCGTCGTCCCGAAGGGCAACCCGAAGGGGATCCGGACCCTCGACGACCTGTGCGGCCGCACGATCGCCTTCCAGCAGGGCACCACCCAGGACGGCGTCGCCACCCGGCAGGTCGCCGTCTGCGCCCGCACCGGCAAGCAGCTGACGGTGCACCGCCTCGACACCGACGCCAAGGCGCTGGCCGAGGTGTCCGCCGGCACCGCCGCGGCCGGGCTGAACGACTTCCCGGTGGCCGCCTACGCGGCGAAGACCATGGACGGCGGGGGCCGCTTCGAGGTGACCGGCGCCCAGTCCACCTCCAACCCGTACGGGATCGCGGTGCGCAAGGAGGACAGCGAGCTGCGCGACGCCCTGTCCAAGGCGGTGGACCAGCTGATCCGCAGCGGCGAGTACGACAAGATCCTCGGCAAGTGGAACGTGAGCGCGGGCGCGGCGCAGAACGCGGTGGTCAACGGCGGGATCTGAGCCCGCGGGCCGACGGGAGCACGGCCGGGGCACGGCAGGGGCACGGCAGCGAGAGCGGCGGGGCAGCGGCGGGGCTTCCCGAGGGAGCACAGGCGGATCTGCATACTTATACACAGCGTGACAGGGGCACGCGATCCGTCCGAATAGCGGACAGCATGAGCCCTCGTTATCCGATTTTGATCTGGATGAGGGCCATCTGACCGTCATCAGATGGCAGGATTCCCCCCATCTCGGATCGAGTCGGCCACTGGGTCGAGGCGGTTCAGGTCGACGTCCACCTCGGCGGAGGGTGGCGGAAGCAGTACCCGCACCACCCCGGGCGGCCCCCTGCGCCCGGGCAACTGCACCACCCGGCAATGCACGTACGACGACGTACAGCGACATGTCCACCCGTACGGCTTCGTACGGCCAGCTGCCCCGGTGCGCCGCTCCCGCGGCGCGCTCCGCCCGATTTCTCTCCCCAGGAGGAGATCCCCCTCATGACCGTCCGTACCCAGCGCACCCGCCTCTTCGCGGCCGGCGTGGCTGCCGTCTCGGTGTCCCTCGTCCTGACCGGCTGCGGCAGCAGCAAGTCGTCCTCCGGCTCCACCGGCGTCAACGCGAGCGCGTCGGTCCCCGCCGTGACCGCCGACGCGTCGCTGGCCGCGCTCGTTCCGGCCGACGTCAAGGCCGCCGGCAAGATCGTGGTCGCCACCGACGCCTCCTACGCGCCCAACGAGTTCAAGGACGACAAGGGCGCCATCGTCGGCATGGACGTGGACCTGGCCAATGCGATCGCCAAGAAGCTCGGCCTGACCGCCGACATCCAGAACGCCACCTTCGACGCGATCATCCCCGGCATCACGGGGAACAAGTACGCGATGAGCATGAGCTCCTTCACCGACACCAAGGAGCGCGAGGCGTCGGTCGACATGGTCACCTACTTCAGCGCCGGTACGGGTGCCGCGGTCAAGAAGGGCAACCCCGACAAGATCGACCCCAAGGACCTCTGCGGCAAGAAGGTCGCCGTCCAGACCGGCACCACGCAGGCCAAGGACATCACCGACACGATCAACCCCGCCTGCACCAAGGCCGGCAAGCCGACCATCCCGAACGACGGCGACAAGTTCGACCTGCAGACCGACGTCACCCAGGCCCTCGTCTCCGGCCGTGACCAGGTCATGCTGGCCGACTCCCCGGTCGTCGACTACGCGATCAAGCAGACCAACGGCCAGCTGGAGAAGGTCGGCGACGTGACCGACACCGCCCCCTACGGCGCGGTCCTGCCGAAGGGCTCGCCGCTCTCCAAGGCCGTCCAGGGCGCCGTCCAGTCGCTGATGGCGGACGGCACCTACAAGAGCATCCTGGAGAAGTGGGGCGTGCAGGCGGGCGCGATCGACAAGTCCGTCATCAACGGCGCCACCAGCTGATCCCGCTGTCTGAACACAACCCCTGAGGCCACACAGTGAAATCTTCCGACCAGGGGTCGGCGCACCCGGGACGGCCCGAAACCCTCAAGGCCGTCCCGGTCCGTCACCCCGGACGCTGGGTCGGGGCAGCAGTCGTCGCGCTCCTCGCGGCCATGCTGATCCACGCCCTCACCACGAATCCCCAGTTCCAGTGGGACGTCGTCGGCACCTACATCTTCGACTCCTCGATCCTGCACGGCCTCGGCGTCACGCTCGAACTGACCTTCCTCTCCATGCTGATCGGCGTCTCGGGCGGCGTGATCCTCGCGATCATGCGCCTGTCGCCGAACCCGGTGCTCTCCAGCACCGCCTGGTTCTACATCTGGGTCTTCCGCGGCACACCGGTGCTGGTCCAGCTGCTGTTCTGGAACTTCCTGGGCACCCTCTGGGCCAACATCTCGATCGGCATCCCGTTCGGCCCCGCCTTCTGGTCCCAGCCGACCAACGAGGCGATCCCGCTGTTCGTCGCCGCCCTGCTGGGTCTCGGCCTCAACGAGGCCGCGTACATGGCGGAGATCGTCCGCGGCGGCATCCAGTCCGTGCCGCTCGGCCAGACCGAAGCCGCGCACGCGCTGGGCATGAGCCAGTTCAACACCATGCGGCGGATCATCCTGCCGCAGGCCATGCGCGTGATCATCCCGCCGACCGGCAACGAGACCATCTCGATGCTGAAGACCACCTCGCTGGTCTCGTCGATCGCCCTGGAGGAGCTGCTCCGGGCCGGGCAGAACATCTACTCGCGCACGTTCCAGACCATTCCGCTGCTGATCGTCGTCAGCATCTGGTACCTGCTGATGACCTCGATCCTCACCGTGGTCCAGTACTACATCGAGCGCCACTACGCCCGCGGCGCCAACCGGGTGCTGCCGCCCACGCCGCTGCAGCGGCTGCGCCGCCTGTTCGCCGGCCAGCCCGTCCCGCCGGCCAAGGACGACGTGGTGCCCGGCCTCGAAGGAGGTGGCCACGTATGACCGATCTGACGAAGCCGCAGCCGAAGGACGCCGCAGTCGCCCCGATGGTCGAGGCCCAGGGAGTGCGCAAGTCCTTCGGCCTGGTGGAGGTGCTCAAGGGCATCGACCTGGAGGTCAAGAAGGGCGAGGTGTTCGTCCTGGTCGGTCCCTCCGGGTCCGGCAAGTCGACCTTCCTGCGGTGCATCAACCACCTGGAGAAGATCAACGGCGGCCTCCTCTCGGTGGACGGCGAACTCGTCGGCTACCAGATGAAGGCCGGCCGGCTGCACGAGCTGAAGGACCGCGAGGTCGCGGCGAAGCGCCGGGACATCGGCATGGTGTTCCAGCACTTCAACCTGTTCCCGCACATGACCGCCATAGAGAACGTCATCGAGGCGCCGGTCCAGGTCAAGGGCGAGAGCCGGGCCGACGCCCGCGAGCGCGGGATGGCCCTGCTGGAGCGGGTCGGCCTGGCCGACAAGGCGAAGAACTACCCCTCGCAGCTGTCCGGCGGCCAGCAGCAGCGCGTGGCGATCGCCCGCGCGCTGGCCATGAAGCCCAAGCTGATGCTCTTCGACGAGCCCACCTCGGCGCTCGACCCGGAGCTGGTCGGCGACGTCCTGGACGTCATGCGCGGCCTGGCCGAGGAGGGCATGACGATGGTGGTCGTCACCCACGAGATGGGCTTCGCCCGCGAGGTCGGCGACGCGCTGGTATTCATGGACGGCGGCGTGGTGGTCGAGTCCGGCAACCCCCGCGAGGTGCTCACCAACCCCCAGCACGAGCGCACCAGGGCCTTCCTCTCCAAGGTCCTCTGAGCCCGTACGCCCGGCGCCCGGCAGGCAGCTTCCTGCCGGGCGCCGCCGTTTTTCCCAGCCGGGTAATAGGCTGGAAGCAATCAGCCCGTTACCGACACCTCTGGAAGGACCGCCGTGGAGCTCGCCTCGTACGCCGACCTCGCCGTTCGGCTGGTGAACACCGAGGAACCCGAGCGCGGCACCGACGCGCTGACCTCGGTGGACGCGGTGCGCGCCCTGTTCTCCGACTCCTCCCGCGCCGCCGCGCTGGCCGACGAGTCCGACGTGCCCCGGCTGCGGGCGGTGCGGACCAGGCTGCGCGGGGTGTTCGAGGCGGCCGCCGAGGGGGACGAGATCCGGGGCGTCGACCTGCTGAACAGCCTGCTGATGGAGTACCCCGTCAGCCCGCTGGTCTCCGGGCACGACTACCTGGACGACGCCGGCCGGCCGCGCTGGCACCTGCACCTGGCGGACAACTCACCGACCGCCACCGCCCACTTCAGCGCCGTCGCCTGCATGGGCCTGGCCGTCCACCTCACCGAGCTGGGCGCCGACCGGCTCGGCATCTGCCAGGCCGCGCCCTGCCGCAACGCCTACCTGGACACCTCGACCAACCGCTCCCGCCGCTACTGCTCCGACCGCTGCGCGACCCGCGCCAACGTCGCCGCGTACCGGGCCCGCAAGCGCCAGGAGGCCGAGGCGGCGCTGCACTCGGGCGGCTAGGGGCCTCGGCGGATCCTGCCGGGCGCGCGACGCCGGGCAGACCCTAGAGCTCCTCGACGAAGACCCCGAGCCGGCGGGCCAGGCCCGGCACCCGGGCCAGCCGGGGGCCGAGCAGCAGGCGCTCCAGCCCGCGGCCCGGCGCCAGCCAGGCCGGGCTCGGGCGCAGCCGCAGCAGCACCCGGCCGAGCACCAGTTCGTCCGGGACGGGGCCGTAACTGCGGCTGTCGCTGTCCACCGGGCGGTTGTCGGACAGCACCCACCAGCCCTCCGGGCGGCGCTCCGCGGCCCGCTTGACCACCAGCAGGTCCTGCTGGAAGGGGTGCCGGAACAGCACCACCGCGCCGGGCCGGATCGGCGCGCCGTAGCGGACGAGCAGCTGGTCGCCCTCGCGCAGGGTCGGCACCATCGACGGGCCCGCCACGTCGACCAGCCCGAACGGCACCGCGCCGCCCCCCGCACCGCCCTTCGGCTCCGTGCTCCGCGCCACGACTCCTCCTCCCGGATCCGCCCGGTCCGACCGCCCCAGTCTGCCGTACGGGCCGTCATCCGTTTGATGTCCGGATTACCCCGGTTCCGGGTCGGCCTTTTGCCCTAGGCCCACCGCCCGATCGCGAAACCCCGGGAGCGGAAGGGTAATCTCGGGCGCGGGAAGACGATCTAAGGAAGGACTCCCATGTTCTCTCGTCTGTTTGCACCTCGTGCCACGGCTCACGCCCACTGCGACCTGCCCTGCGGCGTGTACGACCCGGCGCAGGCCAAGCTGGAGGCCGAGTCGGTCAAGGCCACCCAGGAGAAGTACCAGGCCAACGAGGACCCGCACTTCCGCGCCCGCGCCATCATCATCAAGGAGCAGCGCGCCGAGGCCGTCAAGCACCACATCTCGGTGCTGTGGAGCGACTACTTCAAGGCCCCGCACTTCGAGAAGTACCCGCAGCTGCACCAGCTGATCAACGACACCCTGAAGGCCGCCTCGGCCGCCAAGGCGTCCACGGACCCGGCCACCGGCCAGGCCCTGCTGGACCTGATCGCCGAGGTCGACAAGATCTTCTGGGAGACCAAGCAGGCCTGAGCCTGACGCGTCGCCAGCCGGCCGCCCCCGTCCGCACCGTCGGACGGGGGCGGCCGTGCGTTCACGTGCGACCCACCACCGGTAAGGGTTGCCTGCCCTGAGTGGCTGTTATGCTGCCAGGGCGTCCGAGGGGGAAGTCCGGTGAGAATCCGGCGCTGACCCGCAACGGTGAGCACGGTCCGTATCCGTACGGCCGCGCCAGCCCGATCGCCCTCGGTCGCTGGACTCCCGACGACTCGCCGCGGACTGCGAGGGGACGGCGCCCGGGCACGCCCCCGGCCGGCGCCCGCCCCGGCACGCCCTGCGGCCCGAGGCAAGGCGCGACCGCACGTGAGTGATCCCGTTCGCCGAATACCGACCCTCCCGCTCGCCGCCGGCCTCGGCGTCGCCCTGCTGCTCTCCCTGGTCTGCGGGGTCGCCCTCGGCGCCTCCGGCATCGAACTCCCCCACGTGCTGCGACTGTTGGCCGCCGGACTGACGGCCGGCCGGCTGGACGCCGACGAGGCGGCGGCGTACGCGATCGTCTGGGAGCTCCGGCTGCCGCGCACCCTGCTGGCCGCCGTGGTCGGCGGCGGACTGGCCGCCACCGGGGTCGCCGTCCAGGCGCTGGTGCGCAACGCCCTCGCCGACCCCTTCGTGCTCGGCATCTCCTCCGGCGCGGCCGTCGGCGCCAACGCCGTCCTGCTGCTCGGCGCCTTCGCCTCGCTCGGGGTGTGGGCGATCTCCGTCTCCGCGTTCGGCTCCGCGCTGGTCGCCATGGTGCTGGTCTACCTCACCGCCCGCACCGCGTACGGGCTCACCCCGCTGCGGCTGGTGCTCACCGGCACCGCGCTCTCCTACGGCTTCTCCGCCCTGACCACCCTGATGGTCTTCTCCGCCGACCACGCCGAGGCCGCCCGGGACGCCATGATGTGGCTGCTCGGCAGCCTCGGCGGCGCCACCTGGGGTTCGGTGCCGATCGCCGCCTGCACCGTCCTGGCCGGGCTCGCCCACCTGGCCTGCGCCGCCGGGCGGTTGGACGCGCTCGCGATGGGCGACGAGACCTCCGCCTCGCTCGGCGTGGACCCGGACCGGCTGCGCCGGGAGCTGTTCGTGGTGACCGCCGCCGTCACCGGCACCGTGGTCGCGGTCAGCGGGGCGATCGGCTTCGTCGGGCTGCTGATGCCGCACCTGGCCCGGATGCTGGTCGGCGCCGGGCACCGCCGGGTGCTGGTGATCGCGCCGCTCGCCGGAGCTCTGCTGCTGGTCTGGGTGGACATCGCCTCGCGCACCCTGCTGGCGCCCGCCGAACTGCCGGTCGGGGTGTTCACCGCGGTGCTCGGGGTGCCCGCCTTCCTGCTGATGATGCGTCGGCGCGGCCAGGCCTTCGGGGGTGCCCGATGAGCGGCGCCCAGGATCTCGCCGTCGACGGCGTCTCGGTGGAGCTGGCCGGTGCCCGGCTGGTCCACGAGGTGAGCCTGACGGCCGCCGCCGGCCAGGTGGTCGGGCTGATCGGCCCGAACGGCAGCGGCAAGTCGACCCTGCTGCGCTGCGTCTACCGGGTGCTGCGGCCGGCCGGCGGGGCCGTCCGGCTGGGCGGCGAGGACCTGCACGCCCTCACCGCCCGCGAGGCGGCCCGCCGGGTGGCCGCGCTGACCCAGGAGCACCCCGCCGAGTTCGACTTCACGGTGGCCGAGGTGGTCGCCATGGGCCGGCTGCCGCACCGACGCGGCCCGGGCGGCCCGACCGGGTCGGACCGGGAGCGCTGCGCGGCCGCGCTGCGGAAGGTCCGGGCCGACCACCTCGCCGAGCGCGGCTTCCTGAGCCTGTCCGGGGGCGAGAAGCAGCGGGTGCTGATCGCCCGCGCCCTCGTCCAGGAGCCGCGGCTGCTGGTGCTGGACGAGCCCACCAACCACCTGGACATCGCCCACCAGTTGGAGGTGCTGGCGATCGCCCGCGAGGCCGGGCCGACGGTGCTCACCGCGCTGCACGACCTCAACCTGGCCGCAGGCCACTGTGACCGGCTGTACGTGCTGGCGGCCGGCCGGATCGTCGCCTCCGGCGAGCCCCACGAGGTGCTCCGACCGGCGCTGCTGGCCGAGGTGTTCGGCGTCCGGGCCACCCCGGTCCGGCACCCGGGGACCGGCGCCCTCCAGCTGCTGTTCGACCGTCTCTCCTGATCCCCCCGAGGAACTCCGATGCGCACCAAGGCCGTTGCCGCCACCGCCCTGCTCACCCTCGGACTGACCGCCTGCGGCGCCGAGATCGCCCCGGGCCGGGCCGCCTCCGCCTCCGCCCACTACCCGGTGACCGTGGAGAACTGCGGCGAGAAGCTCACCTTCGCGCAGAAGCCCGCCCGGGTGGTGACCAACGACGTCAACATCACCGAACTGATGCTCTCCCTCGGCCTCGCCGACCGGATGGCCGGCTACGTGATGCCCGACGACAAGGGCCGGGTCGACCAGGTGCCGTGGAAGGACGGCTACCAGCAGACCACCTGGCTCTCCAGGAAGGTGCTCACCAAGGAGATCGCCCTGGACGCCAGGGCCGACCTGGTGTTCGCGGGCTGGCACTACGGCTTCGACGAGGGCAGCAGGGTCACCCCCCAGGCCTTCAGGGCTCTCGGCGTGGGGTCCTACGTGCTCAGCGAGTCCTGCCGCAGCGGCAAGGGCTCCGAGCGCGGGGTGATGGACCCGCTGGACGCGCTCTACACCGACCTGGCCAACCTCGGCGAGATCTTCGACGTCAAGGACCGCGCCGACAAGCTGATCGCCGAGTCCAGGGCCACCGTCGCCGCCGTGGCGGCCGTGGCGGCCGCCGAGCGCCGCCCGTCCGTCTTCCTGTACGACAGCGGGCAGGACAAGCCGTACACCGCGGGGAGGTTCGCCGCCGCGAACGAGATCATCGCGAAGGCCGGCGGGACCAACATCATGGCCGACGTGGCCGACACCTGGGTCACCGCCGGCTGGGAGAGCGTGGTGCGGCGCGACCCCGAGGTGATCGTGATCAACGACTACGGGACCCCGGGCGCCGAGGAGAAGCGCGCGTTCCTCACGTCCTTCCCGCCGCTGGCCGGGGTCTCCGCGGTCAAGAACGACCGGATCTTCGTCATGGACTACGTCGACCTGGTCGAGAGTCCGCGCAACCCGGCCGCGATCAGCACCCTCGCCGGCTTCCTGCGCACCGTCCCGGCCCGCTGACCGGCCCCTCGACGACCGCCCTCCGGTCGAGTCCGCCGGGCGTACGCTCGAAGGTGCGAACCGACGCAACCCCGACCCGAACCGACGGAACCCGACCGGAGGAGCGAGGACCATGACCGCCATGGCGGCCCCCACCGCCTTCGACGCCCGCGCGCTGCGCGAGGGCATCGAACGCCGTGACGCCGAGACCCTGCTGGCGCTCTACGCCGAGGACGCCGAGCTGCGCGTGGTCGACCGCACGACCCAGCCCAGCCACCCCCTGGTGATGCACGGGCGGGACGAGATCGGCGCGATGCTCAGCGACATCTACGGCCGCGAGATGACCCACAAGCTGGAACAGGTGGTCGTCCAGGGCGACCAGGTCGCGTTCCTGGAGTCCTGCCGCTACCCCGACGGCGTGCGGGTGCTGATGGCCTCGATGGCCGGTCTGCGGGACGGCCGGATCGTCGACCAGACCTCCGTCCAGGCCTGGGACGAGACGGGGCCCGAGCAGTAGGCTCGCGGCATGATCCGCACCGCCGTCGTCACCGACGTTCCCGTCATCCTGGCCATGATCCGCGAACTGGCGGAGTACGAGAAGGCCCCGCAGGAGGCGGTGGCCACCGAGGAGCAGCTGCGCGAGGCGCTGTTCGGCACCGACCCGGCGCTGTTCGGCCTGATCGCGGAGGACGAGACCACCGGCGAGCCGGTCGGCTTCGCGGTCTGGTTCCTCAACTTCTCGACCTGGCGCGGCACCCACGGGATCTACCTGGAGGACCTGTACGTGCGCCCGGCGGCCCGCGGCGGCGGCCACGGCAAGGCGCTGCTGCTGGAGCTGGCCCGGATCGCCGTGGAGCGCGGCTACGCGCGGGTGGAGTGGTCGGTGCTCGACTGGAACCAGCCCTCGATCGACTTCTACAAGTCGCTGGGCGCGGTGCCGATGGACGGCTGGACGGTCCACCGGCTCACCGGCGAGGCACTGCTGGCCGCCGGAAGCCGTTGAACGGACGCACGGAGTACGGGGAAAGCCCCTGCCACCCTGCGTCGCAATGCCTTACCATGAGTAACTCCCGCACCGGGTGCGGAGGACACCCCCTCGGGGGTACCGAGCAAGTACAGTGCGTCACCCAGGAGGCAAGGGTGTCCCAGATCGACAGCGATCTCGGCGTTCAGGACTTCGTGGAGGTCCGGCTGCCCGCGGCGGGGGCCTACCTCTCCGTGCTGCGAACAGCGACGGCCGGGCTCGCCGCCCGGCTGGACTTCACCCTCGACGAGATCGAGGACCTGCGGATCGCGGTCGACGAGGCCTGCGCCATCCTGCTCCAGCAGGCGGTGCCGGGCTCCGTCCTGTCCTGTGAGTTCCGCCTGGTCGGCGACTCGTTGAAGGTGACCGTCACCGCTCCCACCACGGACGGCAAGGCCCCCGAACGGGACACCTTCGCCTGGACGGTGCTCTCCGCGCTGGCCGGCGAGGTGGACTCCTCGGTCGCCGAGGACAACACCGTGACGATCAGCCTGCACAAGAAGCGCGGCGGCTCCGCCGCCCTTTGACCGGGCATCGAGCAGCACCCTGCAAGGGCCGTCCGCCGTTCCCCACCCGGGGCCCGACGGGCGGCTCCCGGTACCGCCCCCCACGCGGTACGACCAACGAGACGATGCCGGGGCCGCGGCCCCGGTGCTCCCGGAACGGAACGGGGGAATGGCCGTGAGTGATCTGGACCGTACCGGCCTCGCGACGGCGGGACCTGCCGTACCGACCCAGGCGAGCGTTTCCGGCCTCGCCGCCAACGACGAAGCGCACCCGAAGGACGCCCACCGGATGAGCCACCCGACCGAGCCGACGTCCGAGCCGACGCCCGCCTCCCCTCCTGCGCCGGAGCCGGCGGAGGAGGAGGCCGCGGAGCCGCACGGCGCCGTGCCCGCCCAGGGCTCGCACCGGTCCGGCGCGCCGGACCGGGAAGCCGCCCGAGCGCTGTTCGTCCGGCTGTCCGCGCTGCCCGAGGGCTCCCCGGAGCGCGTCGAGCTGCGCAACCAGCTGGTGCGGATGCACATCCCGCTGGTCGAGCACCTCGCCAGGCGGTTCCGCAACCGGGGCGAGCCGCTGGACGACCTGACCCAGGTCGCCACCATCGGACTGATCAAGTCGGTGGACCGCTTCGACCACGAGCGCGGGGTCGAGTTCTCCACCTACGCGACGCCGACCATCGTCGGCGAGATCAAGCGGCACTTCCGCGACAAGGGCTGGGCGGTGCGCGTCCCGCGCCGCCTGCAGGAGCTGCGGCTGTCGCTCACCACGGCGACCAGCGAGCTCTCCCAGCGGCACGGCCGCTCCCCCACGGTGCACGAGCTGGCCGAGCACCTGGGGATCTCCGAGGAGGACGTCCTGGAGGGCCTGGAGTCCGCCAACGCGTACTCCACGCTGTCCCTGGACGTGCCGGACAGCGACGACGAGTCGCCGGCCGTCGCGGACACCCTGGGCGCCACCGACGAGGCCCTGGAGGGCGTCGAGTACCGCGAGTCGCTCAAGCCGCTGCTGGCCCAACTGCCGCCCCGGGAGCAGAAGATCCTGGTGCTGCGGTTCTTCCGGAACATGACCCAGTCGCAGATCGCCGCCGAGGTGGGGATCTCCCAGATGCACGTGTCCCGGCTGCTGGCCCGCACTCTGGCCCAGCTACGGGAGAAGCTCCTCGTGGAGGAGTAGCAGGAGCGAGACGGACGTCCGCCGCAGCTCGGAGCTGCGG